>NZ_JBEWLY010000007.1:280000-283190 GCF_040534015.1 Novosphingobium kalidii | reverse complement strand
CGATCCGGGCGGCGGGCTGCTCCACCCCGCGTGATTTGTGTGGCTGATGGTTCAGCCGGGTTGCGTCTGCTGGAGACGCGACGAGGGCCACGTGGGCCCTCTTTTAAGGCTTTGTCAGCCCTGATTTGTGAATGGGTTTTATCCGATGCGAGTTGCGCGCCTGCTTCAATGCCTGGCGACGTCCTACTCTTCCAACGCTTGAGCGTTAGTACCATTGGCGCTGTCAGGTTTCACGGCCGAGTTCGAGATGGGATCGGGTGGGTCACTGACGCTATGGCCACCAAGCAATGGAGCGGGCGCGCGTTTCGTATCGGGTTTTTAATCGATGGTCCGTGCAGTCTTTTGATGATGTGTATCTGGCTGGTTTATCGTCCGGATCAACGACGCTGCTTTTGGCAGGACTGTCATTGATGGTGGGATCCAACAAGCATGAACAGAGTGATTAGGACCGGTTAGCTCCACAAGTTACCCTGCTTCTACACCCGGCCTATCAACGTGATGGTCTATCACGACTCGATGATACCTAATCTCGAGGGAGGCTTCCCGCTTAGATGCTTTCAGCGGTTATCCCGTCCATGCATAGCTACCCTGCTGCGCGGCTGGCGCCACGACAGGTACACCAGAGGCATGTTCATCCCGGTCCTCTCGTACTAGGGACAACTCCTCTCAAGTATCGACGCCCACGGCAGATAGGGACCAAACTGTCTCGCGACGTTCTGAACCCAGCTCACGTACCACTTTAATTGGCGAACAGCCAAACCCTTGGGACCTGCTCCAGCCCCAGGATGTGATGAGCCGACATCGAGGTGCCAAACGATTCCGTCGATATGAGCTCTTGGGAATCATCAGCCTGTTATCCCCGGCGTACCTTTTATCCGTTGAGCGATGGCCCTTCCACGAGGGACCACCGGATCACTATGACCGACTTTCGTCTCTGCTCGACTCGTCAGTCTCGCAGTCAGGCAGGCTTATGCCATTGCACTCTTGCAGACGGTTTCCAACCGTCCTGAGCCTACCATCGCGCGCCTCCGTTACTCTTTAGGAGGCGACCGCCCCAGTCAAACTACCCGCCACAGAGGGTCCCTGCACCGGCTAACGGTGCGAGGTTAGACATCAGAAAACAACAGGGTGGTATTTCACCTATGGCTCCACGACAGCTGGCGCCGTCGCTTCAAAGCCTCCCACCTATGCTACACAGTTATTTCCTAATGCCACTCTGAAGCTGCAGTAAAGGTGCACGGGGTCTTTCCGTCTAACCGCGGGTACTCCGCATCTTCACGGAGAATTCAATTTCGCTGAGCATATCCTGGAGACAGTGGGGAAGTCGTTACGCCATTCGTGCAGGTCGGAACTTACCCGACAAGGAATTTCGCTACCTTAGGACCGTTATAGTTACGGCCGCCGTTTACTCGGGCTTCAATTCGGAGCTTGCACTCCTCCTCTTAACCTTCGAGCACCGGGCAGGCGTCACACCCTATACGTCGTCTTGAAGCCGACTTAGCAGAGTGCTGTGTTTTTGCTAAACAGTCGCTACCCCCTGGCCTGTGCCCCCTGCTACTGCTTGCGCAATAACAGGGCCTCCTTCTTCCGAAGGTACGGAGGCAATTTGCCGAGTTCCTTCAGGATACTTCTCTCAAACGCCTTGGTATACTCTACCTGACCACCTGTGTCGGTTTCGGGTACGGTCTATACGGTGGGGCTATTTCCTGGAACCATTTCGAAGCCTGACCAATCCAATAAGGTCAGACAACACACATGATCCGTCACACACCACCAGGCCCACGAATATTAACGTGGTTCCCATCGACTACCCCCTTCGGGCTCGTCTTAGGGGCCGGCTCACCCTGCTCAGATTAGCTTTAAGCAGGAACCCTTGGTCTTTCGGCGAGAGGGTGTCTCACCCTCTTTATCGCTACTCATGTCAGCATTCGCACTTCCGATACGTCCACGCTCGGTTACCCTTGCGCTTCATCCGCTTACGGAACGCTCCGCTACCGCGTGATCGTAAACGATCACACCCTAAGCTTCGGTGCATCACTTGAGCCCCGTTACATTTTCGCCGCAGGAACCCTTATTTAGACCAGTGAGCTGTTACGCTTTCTTTAAAGGATGGCTGCTTCTAAGCCAACCTCCTGGTTGTTTTGGGATTCCCACATGCTTTCCCACTTAGTGATGACTTGGGGACCTTAGCTGTAGGTTAGGGCTGTTTCCCTTTTGACGACGGACCTTAGCACCCGCCGTCTGTCTGCCGGACTAGACTCGTTGGTATTCGGAGTTTGGTTAGGTTTGGTAGATCTCGCGACCCCCTAGCCCATCCAGTGCTCTACCCCCAACGGCAATCATCCGACGCTCTACCTCAATAGATTTCGCGGAGAACCAGCTATTTCCCGGCTTGATTGGCCTTTCACCCCTAAACACAACTCATCCGAGAATTTTTCAACATTCAACGGTTCGGTCCTCCAGTGCGTGTTACCGCACCTTCAACCTGGTCATGCCTAGATCGCCGGGTTTCGGGTCTAATTCATCGAACTCATGCGCCCTATTCAGACTCGCTTTCGCTACGCCTACACCTAACGGCTTAAGCTTGCTCGATAAATTAAGTCACTGACCCATTATGCAAGAGGTACGCTGTCACTCCCTATGGAGCTCCAACTGCTTGTAAGCATTCGGTTTCAGGTACTGTTTCACTCCCCTCATCGGGGTGCTTTTCACCTTTCCCTCACGGTACTTGTTCGCTATCGGTCATGTACGAGTATTTAGGCTTGGAGGGTGGTCCCCCCATGTTCAGACAGGATTTCACGTGTCCCGCCCTACTCGAGTCCTTCATTATCACTTTCGCATACGGGGCTGTCACCCGCTATGGCCACTCTTCCCAAAGTGTTCTGCTAGTTGAAATGAAGGCACTGGCCTGGTCCGCGTTCGCTCGCCACTACTAACGGAATCTCGGTTGATGTCTTTTCCTCCGGGTACTTAGATGTTTCAGTTCCCCGGGTTCGCTTCACCAAGTCTATGTATTCAACTCGGTGATACCTTATCCACCTCACTCAACCGTCGCGAACGACGTTCGAATGAAATGGTGAAGGTGGGTTTCCCCATTCGGAAATCGCCGGATCAAAGTTTGCTCACAACTCCCCGACGCTTATCGCAGCGTGCCACGTCCTTCATCGCCTGTACATGCCAAGGCATCCAC